>JAYZAS010000003.1:2500-34474 GCA_036339585.1 Pseudomonadota bacterium | reverse complement strand
TGTATTGACCTTCCCTTCTACCACGAGCGCCAACCCAACGGGGTGATATATAGCCCCCATAACGCCGATAAGAAATACCGCACCACCAAGTTGAATGGGCGTTTGTGCAAGAGCAGCTAGCATTGAAGCCAGACCCATGCCACAAAAAAATACTCCTATCATACCAGATCGGCTCCATTTATCGGCGATCCAAGCTGCAGGGATCGAGAACAATCCGAAAGCTATAAAACCAGCAGTAGCGAAAGGAATGAATTCGGAATATGTAAGACCCCAATCGTTTGTAACCCCAGGAATATCAATTCTGCGATCTACAGCTAACGCCACGGCAACCGTTGCAAAGATCAATATCAAGAAATGATCAAAGAAATGACCAAGGTTCAGAAAAAAGAAGTTTGTTTTTTCACGTGTCATAGCATGCTCATTCACCTAGGCTAAACAGGGTGATCTCCATTCCTTTTTAAATTTAAATGCAAAATTACCGTTTATCTTGAGTTATCTCAGTGATTGCAGGGTATGGTGATTTAAAATTGCAATTAACAATAAAAAAACACTCATGTTTAGGACACAAATAAGCTATAGGACTTTTAATATTCTAGTCGTGATGATTTACTAAAAATTTCAAAGATCGCAATGCACCCTATTTTTGTAACTTGAGTGAATTTCGTGTCAAAGCCCAGCAAAATACCGTTATCCTCAGGTAAAGCAAATAGTAATCCATCATCACCATGCATCGGCGTTTGCCACATTGATAGTAAAACTGGTTTTTGTCTCGGGTGCTACCGAACTCTTCCGGAAATAGCACAGTGGCATAAGAAGACCGATAGTGAGCGTCGTAATGTTATTGATGAGGCTAAAAACCGCAAAAAAATAAGTGAAAAAGAATAAATAAAATCGGAAAATATCCTCTAGGCATCATGATTGCTAGCAGAGAACAACAAAAATATATTGCAACGCATCATTTATTGTGCAACGCACCGAGCATACAAAAAATGTACACCAGCCAAAGGGGTGCCCAGTATGGAATCAGGAGTATCGAGAATAGATTTACATGGTTACTTTATCGAAGATCTGACAGTAGGTATGTCAGCATCTTATGCCAAGACTATTACTGAGGCAGATATTGTTATTTTTGCGGGAATTTCGGGCGACAATAATCCGTTACATCTAAATGAAGAATTTGCTAAAGAGTCGATCTTTAAGGGACGTATAGCTCATGGCATGTTGACTGCAGTTTTTATCTCGACTGTACTTGGCACCAAGCTTCCGGGCCCGGGCTGTGTATACATGAACCAGGAGGTTAAATTCAGAGCTCCTGTGCGGCCGGGTGAAACAGTAACCACAACCGTCACTATCTCGAAGGTTAATGTTGATAAGAAGCGTGTTATAGCCCAGTCTGTATGCAAAGTTCGTGATAAAATTGTTGTTGAGGGTGAGTCTGTTTTATTAGTGCCCTCTCGTAAAGATAATTAGTAAACTGCGTCACTGTTCAACACTCGAATGCACTGAACAAGGACGTTTCAGTGTTTTTCTGTTGTGAATTTTATATCTTAATGGGAAAAGCGATGAAAATTTACCGAAGTGTTTTGGAAGTGCCAAAACAATATCGTGGTGCGACAGTGGTGTTAGGTAACTTCGATGGTCTTCACCGTGGCCACCAGGCGGTAATTGGCACAGCGGTTGCAAAGGGTAAACCACTTGGTGTGGTCACCTTTGATCCTCATCCTCGTAAATATTTCCGCCCTCATGACGCACCATTTTATCTTACTGATACCGACGAGAAAGCACGGTTCATGGCCGCTGTAGGAGTTGATTTCCTATTAGTGCTTACTTTTGATCAAATTCTTTCGACCCAATCACCAGAGGAATTTGTTCGCCAGGTTTTGGTTAATGGGCTGGCTGCACGGCATGTCTCCGTTGGATATAATTTCAGATTCGGATGCAAACGCAGTGGTGATGGGGCTCTGTTGAAAAGATTGGGTGAGAAACATGGCTTTAATGTATCTTTGGTTGAGGCAGTGGCATCTCCCGGAGGAGGAATATATTCTTCGACCCGTATCCGCGAGGATTTAGTTGCGGGTAAGCCGGCGCTCGCTGCTGCTTTACTTGGGCGGCCATTCGAAATTGTAGGCCCCGTAATTAAAGGAGACCAGCGGGGCCGCGACCTCGGTTTTCCGACTGCAAATATCGATCTTGGTAACTATCTCCGTCCAGCCTTCGGAGGCTATATTGTTCGTGCAGGTTTGAACAGTGAAAATGAAAGTGAAAATACCCGCTGGTTTAATGGTGTGGCTAATATCGGCAATCGACCGACATTAGACGGGACACGTGTTTTTCTAGAAACACATATTTTTAATTTTTCGCAGAATATATACGGAGAAATCTTACGCGTTGCACTTATTGAGTTCTTGCGCCCTGAGCAGAAATTCGATGGTATTGACGCACTCAAGGAGCGTATCGAGATTGATAGTGCTATAGCCAAACGGACCCTTGATATTCGCGCCGCTGGTGCACGTTGAGCTGCGCTTGATTAAAAAGCTGCTCCATATAGGATGACTTTATACTTTAGGATTTTTCGGCACTAGCCGGGCAAAGATGTGAACTGATGACAAAAGACTTTAAAAAGACACTCCTACTGCCAAAAACAGATTTCCCCATGAAAGCTGGACTTCCAAAACGGGAACCCAAACTATTAGAGAGATGGCAAAAACTAGACTTATGGTCACGATTACGGTCCAAGGCCGACGGTCGTGAACGGTTTATACTTCACGATGGCCCGCCTTACGCTAATGGCAATCTGCACATTGGCCACGCATTAAATAAAATTTTGAAAGATGTTATAAATCGCTCCCAACAAATGCTTGGTAAAGACGCGGTTTATGTTCCAGGCTGGGACTGCCATGGTCTTCCAATTGAATGGAAAATTGAAGAAAAATATCGGGCTAAGGGACAAAGTAAAGACGCGGTTTCAGTCCTAGAATTCCGTGCTGAATGCAGAGATTTTGCAAGCAAATGGGTTGATATTCAGCGTGAAGAATTCAAGCGGCTTGGTATTCTTGGTGATTGGGACCACCCTTATTTGACTATGGCTCATGAAGCCCAATCCTACATTGCGGGTGAAATTTGTAAATTTTTGATGAATGGAACCCTCTATAAGGGCTCAAAACCAGTAATGTGGTCTGTGGTTGAAAAAACTGCTCTTGCTGAAGCCGAGGTGGAGTACGAAGATTTTGAGAGTGATCAAATTTGGGTCAAATTCCCTATAATAGGGCTTCCCGAAGAAAATAACTTTAGCAATATTTCTGAAACTCTAGATGCATCTATTGTGATTTGGACAACAACCCCATGGACTATACCTGGCAATCGAGCGATCTGTTTTTCAGAACACATCTCATATGGCCTTTATCAGGTGACCTCAGCACCTATTGAGAACTGGGTTGGAGAAGGCGAGAAGCTTGTAATGGCGGACAGCTTAGCGAATAGCTTTTTTGAAGAAGCCCGTGTAGACGGCTTCAAGCGTATCGATGATTTTTCGACGACACTATTGAAAGACACAATATGTGCTCATCCTTTGCGGCTTTTAGGATACGATTTCTCCGTGCCTTTATTAGTTGGTAATCATGTCACGGAAGATGCTGGAACAGGGTTTGTGCACACAGCGCCTGGCCATGGTGTAGATGATTTTGAAGTGTGGGTAGCAAATAAAAAGACTTTGGAAGAAAAGGGTATAGATCCAACGATTCCCTCGACTGTTGATGGAGACGGTTTTCTGACCAGTGAGGCTCTTGGTTTTAAGGGCAAGCGTGTACTCACTGAAAAGGGTAGGAAAGGTGATGCTAATGAGGCAGTGATTGCAGCTCTTGTAAAAAATGCTGCGATTACTGCTCGGTCTCGGCTCAAGCATCAATACCCCCATTCATGGAGATCAAAAAAACCCATCATTTTCCGGAACACTCCTCAATGGTTTATTGCAATGGACAAAGATATTGATAGCGAGGGGGACACATTGCGGTCTCGCGCGCTTTCAGAAATAAAAAAGACTGAATGGTATCCGGCGAGTGGTCAAAACCGTATAGAAAGTATGATACGAGGGCGGCCGGACTGGGTAATTTCCCGTCAAAGGGCATGGGGCGTCCCCATTCCAGTGTTTGTTAAGAAGATTAATGGCGAGCCATTACGTGACCAAAATGTGGCGGACCGGATTGTGAATATTTTTAAAAAAGAAGGAGCCGACGCGTGGTATTTGAATGATCCCAAGCGGTTCCTTGGTGAAGACTATGATCCTGACGATTACGAACAAGTCATGGATGTTGTGGATGTCTGGTTTGACTCTGGGTCTACACATAGTTTTGTGTTAGAGGGTCGGGAAGACTTGGAGTGGCCGGCTGCACTTTACTTGGAAGGGTCTGACCAACATCGTGGATGGTTCCACTCATCATTGCTGGAGTCTTGTGGTACTCGCGGGCTAGCGCCCTACAAGGAGGTGCTGACTCATGGGTTTGTCCTCGCCGAAGATGGTCGGAAGATGTCCAAATCACTTGGTAACATTGTTTCACCTCAACAGGTTATACAAAATAACGGAGCAGAAACTCTGAGGCTTTGGGTAGCCGCTTCAGATTATTCGGAAGACCTTCGCATTGGTCCCGAAATAATTAAACAGTTAACTGACTCATACCGACGGCTAAGGAACACATTGAGATATTTGCTAGGCAATTTGGATGGGTTTAACGAATCCGAACGAGTAGGGTATGAACAGATGCCTGAACTCGAAAGATGGATACTTCATCGACTTTGGGAAATTGATAGGGAGGTCCGCCAAGGGTACCAAACTTACGATTTTCATAGGCTATTTCGCACTATACATGACTTTTGTGCAAATGATCTCTCTGCTTTCTACTTCGATGTTCGCAAAGATTGCCTATATTGCGACCTAATTACTAGCTTGGATCGTCGTGCTGCCCGCAGTGTGCTGGATCAATTGTTTTCGTGCTTAACCGCATGGCTCGCCCCAATTCTTTGTTTTACTGCTGAGGAAGCTTGGCTAAACCGATACGATATGAAGTCTGAAGACAGTCGCGAGGATAGTGTCCATTTGCGACAATTCCCAGATATACCGGCAAACTGGCGTGATGAAGAGCTGGCTGAGAAATGGTCGCATGTACGATTAGTTCGGCGTGCTATATTGGGTGCTCTTGAGATAGAAAGAGTAGAAAAACGTATTGGCTCAAGCCTACAAGCAGCACCTGAGGTATATTTGTCCGACAAATACAAAAACGCGATAGAAAGTATCGATGTCGCCGATCTAGCGATTGTCTCTTCAATCAATTTATGCAGCCAACCAGCTCCAGAGGGCGCCTTTTACTTGCCGGATTGTGATGAAATTGCGGTAGTCTGCAAGCCGGCTGTTGGGCAAAAGTGTGTGCGTTGTTGGAAGATATCGTCCGAAGTTGGAAAACTGGTTCCGGAGCTCTGTAATCGTTGTGCAAACGTAGTTGAAAATTGTCATTGGGGGTCAGCGTAATGATAAAAGCTGGTATATGGACAGCAGTATTCGTTGCTGCCTCCGATCAGCTAAGCAAATTGATAATTCTGGCTATTGTTATGCAGCCGCCCCGTGTAATCGAAATTACAGATTTCTTTAATCTTGTTCTGGTTTGGAATCGCGGAGTGAGTTTTGGCATGCTGCAAAGCGCCTCTATTTGGGGGCCAATTCTATTGGGAGCAGTGACTGTAGGTATAATTGTTTTCCTCTTTTTTTGGCTTCGCGAAGCTAAGACGAGGCTTTGTGTTATTGCTCTGGGCCTGGTCCTTGGTGGAGCGCTGGGTAATTTGATAGATAGGGTTCTGCATCAAGCCGTTGTCGATTTTCTAGATTTTCATATAAGTGGTTACCATTGGCCAGCTTTTAATGTTGCTGACTCTGCAATTACTGTTGGGGTGATTTGTATAATTTACGAAAGCTTGTTTGAGCGAACCGAAAAAGCTAAGTAATGCCAGTTCAGAAATTATGCCAAATGGAAAATAGAAATGATTAAAAGGTCGCGAGAAGCCTGTGTAATTGCAATTTTATTGGGTCTCTCAATGATTCACTCTTCCGGATGCGTTCTTTTCGATCACAGTCGTAATTCGGGGCCCGACGAATTCGGCGTCGTTTCTCGGGCGCCGTTGGCACAGCCACCAGACTTTTCTTTGCGACCGCCCAGGGCCGGCGCAAAGAGGCCAAACGAAGTTGAAACTCGCGAGCAAGCACGCCGCAGACTTTTTGGCAGATCCGTGCAGGCACGTGGCATTTTGCCGGAACGGGATCCCAATGATAGTCGCTCCGAGGGCGAACGAGCACTGCTGTTTAAAGCCAACGCGCTAGATGTCGATTCCTCAATTCGAGATGCCGTTGAGCGTGAGAGCGGCATCGTTGAAGAAGATCCAGCATTTGTCGATTCACTACTTTTCTGGAAACCGGCAAATGGAAAAAATGCAGTGGTGGATCCTTCTCGTGAATCTGAGAGACTCCGGCGCAATGAAGCTTTAGGTAAAAAACCGACCGACGGGTCAACTCTCACCAAGAAAAAATAAGCTTATTGGGGTTTGGTGGTGCTCATCTATCTATGGTTATTTTTTAAGCAGACCTGCATTTTAACCGGTCTAACGTTTTTATTTTTCGCTGGGGCTACTCGAGCCGAAGTATTCAAACCACAGTTGTTCAAACTTGCCAATGGGTTGAAGGTTGTTGTGATTTCAAATCACCGTGCCCCGCTTGTTACTCAGCTTGTAATGTACAAGGTTGGCGCCATGGATGAGCCCCCTGGCCAGACTGGAATTGCTCATTTTCTGGAGCATCTGATGTTTAAAGGAACAAAGAATCTTGCACCGGGAGAGTTCTCAAAAATTGTGGCTCGGAATGGCGGACAAGAGAATGCTTTCACTAGCAGGGACTATACTGGTTATCACCAGTCGTTCTCATCGGACCGACTTGAGATTATGATGCAAATAGAGTCGGATAGAATGTGTAATCTTACTTTGACTCAGGACGATATTGAACCAGAACGCCAAGTGGTTTTAGAAGAGCGGAATACAAGGGTTGAAAATAATCCCAGCGCATTACTCAGCGAAGAAGTTAATGCAGCCTTTTACCTAAATCATCCATATCGGAGACCCATAATTGGATGGAGGCACGAGATAGAATCTATTTCGCGATCCAACCTATTGGCTTTCTACAACAAATGGTACGCCCCCAACAACGCTATCTTGGTCATAGCTGGTGATGTAAATGCTTCTGATGTGTTGGGATTAGCAAAAAAATATTACGGTGGTATTCCATCAAAAAAATTACCACAACGAGTGAAATGGGTGGAGCCGCGTCACAAGAGCGATCGTCGAATAACACTTAGGCATAAACAGGTCAGGCAGCCGCAATGGCTCAAAAAATTTATCACGCCTGGAGTTATGCAGGATGCCAGTTCAGCGCGCGCATTGGAAATACTTTCAGAGATTATTGGGGGTGGTACCTCAAGCCGAATCTATCAGTCTATCGTTGTTGAACAAAAAATCGCGGCAAGTGCTGGAGCCTGGTATGATGGGGAAACACGTGGCCCGGGTGTATTTTCGTTTTTTGCTACGCCTCTTCCCGGAAAATCAATTCTCGATGTTGAGAGAGCAATGGAGAAGTTAATTTTGGATCTAATAGAGAAAGGGGTTTCCGAAGAAGAGGTATCTATGGCAGTCACACGCCTCCAAGATGCAGCGATTTTTGCCCGAGACGGTTTGTATGGACCAGCTGTTATTCTTGGAAGAGCGCTCGCTATAGGGCTAAGCGCAGATTATGTTGAGCAGTGGCCTCAACGACTTACGTCGGTTACGAATGATGATGTGAATCGCGTAATTAGAATGGTTTTTGGCCGACCTGGGTCAGTGACCGGACTGTTACTCTCAGAAAAAAGAGTGAGGCAAGACTAGTGTTTTTGCGGTTGCTTTTCCAAATGTTACTTGTTCTCGTTCATTTTTATAGCAATGCAAATGCCACAGCTATTGAGGAAGTCAGGAGTCCGAGTGGCATTAAGGCATGGCTTGTAAGAGATCATTCGATCCCCCTAACATCTGTTCGGTTTATTTTCCGCGGTTCCGGGGCCATTTCTGACCCGCATGGCAAGGCTGGTCGTGCCAGCATGGTTTCAGCTTTACTTGATGAGGGGGCAGGTACACTCCAAAGTCAAGTTTTTCAGAAAGAACTGCAAGATAGGTCGATCGTATTATCTTTCACTGCCGACAAAGATTTTTTTGGGGGCACCCTCAAGGTACTCAATAAATATCGAGGGAAGGGCGTCGAGCTTGCAAGCTTAGCGCTTGCAGCTCCGCGCTTTGATCCGATAGCGGTGAATCGCATACGAGGGCAGATCGTTACAAGTCTCAAGGTGCGGTCCGCTCGGCCAGATTATAAAGCCAGACGCGAATGGTCGCGAGTGATCTATAATAGTCATCCATACGCCCGCCCAGTAATAGGAACCCAAAAGTCAGTAATGAGCATAAAAAATAACGACTTGCACTCTTTTGTAAAGGGCTACCTAACTCTAGATCGGTTGTATGTCAGCATCGTTGGTGACATCGGTGTTGAAGATGTTAAATCATTACTCGACAAAATGTTTGGGAATTTACCAAGAAGAGGCAAGCAAACTGAGTTTGGCGTGGCACGGATCCCTGCCAAAGGCGCGGTACATATTTTTTCTAAGCCTGTGCCTCAAAGTGTAGTGTTATTCGGACACAGAGGTATTAGTCGGAAAGATCCGAATTTTTACACCGCCTACGTGATTAATCATATTCTGGGTGGTGGTAGTTTCACCTCCCGACTCTACAATTCGGTGCGTGAGGAACGCGGACTCGCGTATTCAGTAACCACCCATTTGAGTGTGCGCAGTCATGCGCCACTGATAGTTGGGCAACTTTCAACTTCCAATGATAAAGTGGCGGAGGCCTTGCGCTTGGTTCGTTATGAATGGCAGAGGATGGCGACAAATGGCGTTGGGAAAGAAACACTCAAAAACGCAAAAAGCTTCATTAACGGATCATTTGCTCTTCAGTTTTCAAGCTCAGATCAGATTGCAAATCTGCTTACAAATCTGCAATATTATGATCTTAAGCCATCTTATTTGCGCAAGCGAAGGGAATATATAAATTCAGTGAGCCGAAACGATATAAAAAAGTTTGCTCAACAATTCCTAAATGTTGATGGTTTGACTTTTATTGTAGTGGGGCAACCCACTGGCCTTGAGAATACTAATGCTCCCTCTACAAAAGGGCTTTAATTACCATAGTCTAACTGCTATTCACAGCTTCCCACAACACTGTTTATATTTTTTTCCCGACCCACAGGGGCAAAGGGCGTTTCGTGGTACTTTCCCCCATGTTTCTGGATTTTTTGGATCAACATTTTCTGCGGCCTTCCGACTTCTTACTGTTGTAGCAGTAATTGGCTCGATCGCTATGCTATCAATTTCCCCGGAATTATATAGGTCTTCTCGGCCCTCTTGAGTCGTTATTGGCTTGTTGTGTTGTAATTCAATGGTAGGGGTTTGTGCTTGCATCTCGAGGTGAGCGAGGACAGAAGTGACCGATTCACGTATTCTACTTAACAAATCTTCAAATAGCTCGAAGGCTTCCTTCTTGTATTCGTTTAGAGGATCCCGCTGTCCATACGCGCGCAGCCCGATGCCCTGCCGCAAGTGATCAAGTTGAAGTAAGTGGTCTTTCCAATTTTGATCAAGAATTTGTAATAACAAACTTTTTTCCGCCAGCCTCATCATATCCGGGCCATAGTTGGCTGATTTTTCGGCCATTTTTGTGTCCAAAGCATCACGAATTCGTGCGCAGATCTCCTGTTCGGCGATTCCCTCTTCCCTAGCCCATTCAGAGATTGGAAGATCCATGTTAAAAATACGGCTGCAATCGTCTCGCAATTCGTCCATTGTCCATTGTTCAGGCATCGCAGACTCTGGAATGTGTCGTGCGACCATATCTTCAATGAGGTCGTGCCGCATTTCTACGATAGTCGCACTTACGTCCTCTGTGCGCATTAACTCTTTTCTTTGCTCATAGATTACCTTGCGCTGGTCGTTCATCACGTCATCGAAACGCAATAACTGTTTGCGTATCTCGAAATTTCGCTCTTCCACTTTTTCCTGTGCTTTGGCGAGTGCTTTGTTGATCCAAGGGTGGATTATGGCCTCACCCTCTTCTAAACCGAGTTTACGAAGCATATTGTCCATACGCTCCGAGCCAAAAATACGCATCAAGTCATCCTCTAAGCTTACAAAAAACTTTGATGCACCCAGATCTCCTTGTCGGCCCGAACGGCCTCGGAGCTGATTGTCAATACGGCGCGATTCGTGTCGTTCGGTGCCGAGGACAAACAACCCTCCACTATCAAGCACAATACGTCTATCTGCTTGGATATTAGCTGTAATTGAGTCCTTTTTTTTCTGGTCCAACTCGCCATTTTTTTTAGATTTGATCTCTTTTGCCACACGCATCTCGAGGTTCCCACCAAGCTGGATATCGGTTCCACGACCAGCCATATTGGTTGCTATGGTGACTGCCCCGGGAGTGCCAGCTTCTGCGATAATATATGCCTCTTGTTCGTGATTCCGTGCATTAAGCACATTGTGTTTAATCTTGTTCTTTTTTAAAAATGCTGATAACTCCTCAGATTTCTCAATGCTGACCGTGCCAACTAAAACGGGCTGATTAAGTTCCGAACATGTTCTAATCTGTGCAAGAATAGCATCATTTTTCTCGCGCGCTGTGCTGTACACTTCGTCGTCCATATCCTCGCGGATCATGTCTTGGTTGGTAGGTATCTCGATAACCTCCAGCGCATAAATTTCACCAAACTCACTCGCCTCGGTTATTGCGGTGCCCGTCATCCCTGCCAGTTTGGGATACATACGGAAATAATTTTGAAAAGTTATCGAAGCTAGGGTCTGATTTTCCTGCTGCACATCTACTCCCTCCTTGGCTTCGAGGGCTTGATGAAGTCCATCAGAGTACCGTCTTCCTTCCATCATTCTGCCGGTAAACTCGTCGATGATGATTACTTTGTTATCTTTAACGATATAGTCAGTGTCACGCTGAAATAGAGTGTGCGCTCGAAGTGCTTGGTTCGTGTGGTGAACAAGCGAGATATTCTGAATATCATACATACTGCCTTCAACTAATAAGTCAGCGGTTCTCAGCAGCGCCTCGATTTTTTCTTGCCCCTCTTCGGTAAAATTAACGGTACGTTGTTTTTCGTCTTTTTGATAATCGGCAGCTGAAAGTTTTGGTATGAGGGTATCAACTTTCCGATATTCCTCTGCTAGATCATCAGTGGGACCCGAAATAATCAGTGGTGTTCGTGCCTCATCGATTAGAATCGAATCCACTTCATCAACGATGGCAAAGTTAAAATCACGTTGAACCATATCATCGAGATCAAATTTCATGTTGTCTCGTAAATAATCGAAGCCATACTCATTGTTAGTACCATATGTGATATCCGCCATGTATTGTGATTTGCGCTCTTTATCATCGAGGCCATGTGTAATACAGCCAACCGACATTCCTAAATAATTATAAACTTGCCCCATCCATGCTGAGTCACGTTTTGCCAAATAATCGTTTACGGTTACTACATGAACACCTTTTCCTTCGAGTGCGTTTAGATAAATCGGCAATGTTGATACCAAGGTCTTGCCCTCACCGGTCTTCATTTCAGCTATTTTTCCCTGATGCAGCACCATTCCGCCTAGAAGCTGTACGTCATAGTGACGTTGGCCGAGTGTTCTTTTGGCTGCCTCCCGCACTGTTGCGAAAGACTCGACAAGTATAGTGTCGAGTGACTCGCCACGGTTCAGCCTCTCACGAAACCAGGGAGTACGTGCTTGCAATGCTTCTGCACTCAGCTTTTCTAGTTCTGGTTCAAGGGCATTTATGGCGCTAACATGCGGTTGCATGTTGCGCAAAATCCGTTCATTGACGGAACCGAAAATAGTTTTGAGCAATCCGCCTAACATCAATCCCTCAATACCTGTGGAAATCCAGAGGCAGCACCCACTAAAGACTGCCATGACCTGTGAGATAGTTATGCCTAGTGTCGCTGTCAATCAAACTTTGAAAGCTTGTGCCTGCTCTTGAGTTATGCAATATGCCTTAAGTTCTCTATTTTGCCTAAAAAAAAGATTGTTTGGACCTTTTGTTTGTAGCAACCATCTGTAATTAAGGATATTTTGATGAATCGTTTAGTTATTCGAAGTTTGACGGTTTTTCTTTGTGTTTTATGTTCTATTGAACATAGTGTAGGCGGCGAACGTCAACCATTGCTAGCGCAAGCTAAAAAGAACCCTACTAACCAAGGCATAATCGTAGCGAAGGTTGTGGGGCAACCAATATACCAGAAAGAAATAACAGCGGCTTTTCGGACCTTGCCACCGCGTGCGAGACGAGCGGGTTTGCAGCGTCATTACAAAAACCTTCTAGAAAATTTGGTTGTCTCTAAAATGCTTACAATATATGGCCGCAGACTGAAGCTTGAGGACACACAACTTGTCAAGAGTCAACTTAAGCGGGCGGAAGATACGTTGGTCAGGGATGCCTACTTGGGTGATTTGGTGCGAAAACAAATGACTGATGAGGTTCTTAAGAAAGAGTACCGGGCTTTGGTGAAAAAAAATAAAGGCTTAGATGAAGTTCGAGCTCGTCACATACTCGTACAGACACAGAAAAAAGCCAAAAAATTGATAAAACTTACCAATACTGGTCAGAACTTTGCTGACCTTGCAAGAGAAAACTCGGTTGGGCAGACCGCTCGGCGAGGTGGCGACCTTGGTTGGTTCGCACGTGGCGAAATGACAAAGCCTGTTTCAGATGCAGCTTTCAAATTAAAGTTGGGTCAAGTAACGAAGGAACCCATAAAATCAGATTTTGGTTGGCATGTAATCAAACTTGAAGAAAAGCGAAAGCGTAAGATCCCTCCTTTTGATAAAGTGCGCAGAATGATAGAGGCTAGGGTGGGACAAAGGCTTAGCGGAGAGATAGTATCAGAGTTAATGCGTCAAACAAAGGTTGAACGGTTTTCTTTTGACGGCAAGCAGCCGATTGCGGCCCCTCGGTTGAAAGCGTCGACGCAAAAGTCTGACCCTAAAAAACAACCAAAATAGTTTGTTGGGGTTAATTTGAAACGTTCACCTCTTGCCCCACCGTCATTTCCCGACTTGCCCACTGTAAGGGGGATTCGTATAACGGGCGTTTCGGCAGGGCTTAAGCGCGCTGGCAAGCGCGATTTATTAATAGCCGAGATGAGGCCTGGTACAACAATAGCCGGCAAGTTAACAAGCTCAAAATGTCCCTCAGCTCCAGTCGATTGGTGCCGAAGGGCGCTTAAGGGCGGCAAGGCAAGAGTAATTATTGCGAATTCTGGTAATGCTAATGCTTTTACGGGTAACAGTGGCAACCGAACCGTGCAGGAAGTCACAACGGCTGCCGTGAAAGAGTTTAAATGTCGCAATCACGAGGTTTTTGTTGCATCGACGGGCGTCATTGGCCAGCCACTTGATCCGAACCCCATCTGTAGATGTTTGAATGGGGCTGCGAAAACTCTCAGTCTAGAAAATTGGCAAGAGGCTGCAGACGCAATCAGAACTACTGATACCTTCCCTAAGGGTGCGACCCGCATTGCTGATATAGGTGGTGAAAAAATACAACTTGTTGGTATTGCGAAAGGGTCTGGCATGATTGCGCCCGATATGGCAACCATGCTTGGATTCATTTTCACAGACGCAAAAATACCGGCGTCGATATTACAAAAACTATTGGATCATAGCACCGAGCGCAGTTTTAATAGTATTACTGTGGATAGCGATATGTCGACTAGTGACACGGTCCTGTTAGCGGCTAGCGGCTCTGTCAAGCATTCCAGAATAACCTCGGCCAAAGACCCAAAACTAATTCGTTTTCGACAGGCTCTGACAGAGGTTATGGTTGATCTTGCGACCCAAATAGTTCGTGATGGTGAAGGAGCTAGAAAATTTATCACCATTGACATTTCAGGTGCCACTTCGCCCCAATCAGCAAAACGGATTGGTCTGGCGATTGCTAATTCACCACTAGTTAAAACTGCGCTGGCTGGTGAGGATGCTAACTGGGGCAGGATCGTAATGGCTGTTGGAAAAGCGGGTGAAAGAGCAAACCGAGATAAACTATCAATTTCTATTGGCGGAATACCCATAACCTCGGATGGGCAAGTTATAAATGATTATGATGAGCAACCTGTGGCTGAACATCTCAAAAAACCTGAAGTGTTTCTTGCAGTTGATGTTGGTGTTGGGAGAGGTAAAGCACGGGTTTGGACCTGTGACCTCACCCACGATTATATCAGTATTAACGCAGATTACCGGAGTTAGAGAATGGTTGATCCGACCACTGGTTGCTGGGGTCTGGTTGAAAAAAAGTCTTTGAAGGAGACGTTATTCGTCGCCGCCGTAGCGCTCATAGATGTTGATGGCCGCGTGCTCATTTCTAAAAGACCTGATAATAAGGTGATGGGGGGAATGTGGGAGTTTCCAGGGGGTAAAGTCGAGGATGGTGAGACGCCGGAAATCGCATTAGTTCGTGAGCTCAAAGAAGAACTTGGAATTGACACTCAGACCAGTTGCCTGGCTCCATTTTCCTTCGCAAGTCATGGATACGATGATTTTCATCTTGTAATGCCACTTTTTTTATGTCGGGTTTGGCGCGGAATTCCGAGGCCATTAGAAGGACAATCCCTCAAGTGGGTTCGTCCGTCGCGTCTCTCTGACTATAATATGCCCCCCGCTGACATACATTTGATTTCCATGCTTCGAGATTTTTTATAGCAAAGAATAGCATCCCCCCAAGTCTCAATATGCTGGTTTCGATAATTTTTTATAAGCAATTGAAAGTGCTGTAATTTCCGCAGCCAAGGCTAAATACTTCGTAAATCCCAAAGCCAGTCCCATAATAAAATGACCTGTTAAGTTGGACTGGATTCCAAGGCCGGTGATAATAAACACGACTAGCGATACGGCGAATGATACTAGAAAGATTAAGGGAAGCATGGCACCAATTGTTATTGCTACAAGGCTCCAGCCGTTACTTTCCCCTAATGACCATACGCTAACGATTGTGTGTTTTTCGTCAACAGCAGTTGCTGGGAGCCACAATGACAGTCTTGTGAAGACCAGCATCCATATTGATATGGCAGCTATTGTTAATAGCGCAATTAAAGGACGTAGGCCGATGCCAATGTTGCCCGCAATCGTCGACAAAAAGGTAAGCTTGCTTCCGTCGGTAAATAATATTGCAAATATTGGTAATGCGGCTGCAGTAGCGCAAAAGGCAGCTGTGATGAATCGAATAAAGAAAAGTGTCTTGCGTGCATCCCATCTAAGCGCTTCCCAAACCGTGACTTGTTCTGTTTCACGCAGGAAACGACGATGCCATGCCACGCCAAACATTGCGTAAAGAAAAGCTGCTGCAGTTTCACGCACTGCAATAGCATTAATTGGTGGGGTGGAGCCCTGTTGAGGGAAGACGGAAAAAGCAGCAGTATGCACTAACGCCAGTATAAAGACTGGAAGAGCCGACATTAGTATAAAGTCTGCACGATTGGACCACAGAAACTCATAGGCTTCACTGATGCAACTAAGTATTGGAAGTCGATGTGATCTTTTTTCATTATACATTTATCACCTACTCAAAATTTCGTCCCGGTTTTGCCTTTTCTCCGATAGCCATTTCAGGAGAATTCAAAGCGTCTGCTAGAAGATTTTTAGCGCTTCCGGGTTTGAGCGCTTTTGGCTGCGATGGGTCTGGGCCCCACCCGTGCAGATATAGAACCTGAAATGTGGCAGGAACTCTTCCTTTTGAATTTGCATAGCGTTGCTGATATAGTGATGCGGCTTTTGGGAATAAAGCCCGTGCCGGCACGGAACTTGGCGTGCAGGTCAGTGCATTTGTCTCGCCCATGCCACGCAGGTCTTTCATTAAAACAAATGCATTTTCATACGTGACATTAATGGTATCGATGTCCGTCACTGGTAAGGCGAAACCTGCTCTCTGCAATAAGGCACCCGCGTCGCGGATATCGGCAAAAGGTGAAACGCGTGGGGCCGCTCCACCGGCAATCTCGAGTTCTGCTTGCGTTAATGAGGCGCGCAATTCTTTCAACGTTTCTCCACCAAGCATTGCAGCTAGAAACAATCCGTCCGGTTTTAACGCTTTACGAATTTGAAGTAATGCTCCTGGCAAGTCGTTAGTCCAGTGAAGGCACAAATTGCTAATTATGAGATCGAGGGTGGCCGGAGTAAAAGCTAAAAATTCCTCGTCCATAGAGACAAATGATTTTTTTCCTCTGCCAAGTTTCGGATCCATATCTACTGTTACAGATGCTTGATTCCCCAACACTGGGTAGTGAGCCCCAAGTTCAAGCGAGGTTTGAAAATTTCTGTCAACATCCTTTAGTCTTTCGCGCAACCGAGCCGCAGTTTCTTGGAATAAAAAATCATGGTTCGAAAAAGAGGCTGCTGCGCGACGGCGGTGGCGTATAATACGCTTGCGATCAAAAATGGTTATTAAATCAGTCATCATGTTACCATGCAGATGTATCTACCTGACGAAAGGCCGCAATATTAATTGTAGAGGTTTTAACAAACCTTGACAGGTATTGGCAGAGGCAAAAATTCTCTTCTTCGAATTGTGTGCTTATGCCCAGCATTCAAACTAGACTTAAGAGGTTAGCTTTTTCTAGCCTAATTGACATGGTACTGTATCAACAAGCCACTACAACTTCAATTCTGATTACGATAAGAAACTAATCTTAAATTTTTTGAGTTAGTTTTCTCATGTAGTAAGTAAATCGCTGACAAAGGAGGGCCCTCTCAAATGGCTAAAATTGAAATCTACACTAGTCGGCTTTGTGGGTTTTGTGCCCGTGCCAAAGTCCTGCTGGAGCAAAAAGGTCTTGAATATGAAGAAATTGATGTTGACGACGCCCCTGGCCAAAAAGAGCTCATGGTCGATCGTGCTAAGGGTGCGCAAACGGTGCCGCAAATATTCATCAATGATGTTCACATCGGGGGATGCGATGATCTGTATTGTCTGGAAGCTGAAAAGAAATTAGAAACTCTGCTGGAAAGTTAAAATGAACAGATTCCTGAATGTCGCATGTGTCCAAACCTGCTCAACAACGGATGTTGACGAGAATATAGCGGCGTCCAGCGCAATGATACGAAAAGCAGCGGCAATTGGCGCTCAGTTAGTGACATTACCCGAGGTGGTTAATATTTGTCAGCGTCGGGGTGTTTTGGCAAAGGAGGCTGCTTGTCTAGAAGTTGAAGACCCCGCTCTCTCTGCCTTTCGGGAACTTGCGAAGGAATTAAAAATATGGATTCTAGTCGGTTCGTTGGCAATAAAGAGTAAGGGGGAGGAACGCCTTGTGAACCGCTCTTATTTGTTAAATGAATTTGGTTCAATTGTAGCGCATTATGACAAAATCCACATGTTTGATGTGGTTCTTCCCAATGGAGAGGCTTTTAAAGAGTCAGAAAGCTATCGACCAGGTGCAAAGGCGGTGATAGCTACTTCGCCCTGGGGTTCTATTGGGCTCACGGTTTGTTATGATGTGCGTTTCCCATACCTCTACCGGGCATTAGCACAAGCTGGGGCAAATATTCTTACCGTTCCTTCAGCATTTACACGGAGAACCGGTTCTGCCCATTGGCATATTTTGTTGCGTTCACGCGCAATAGAAACGGGTTCTTTTGTTGTGGCACCTGCCCAATGCGGCGATCACGAGGACGGTCGGAAAAGCTTTGGTCACTCGCTTATAGTTGACCCATGGGGAGAGATTCTTGCTGATGGAGGTGAAGAAGTTGGATTTGTAAATGCTATTTTAGATCTCGAAAAGGTGGTTGAAATCCGTAAAATGATCCCCTCATTGAAACACGATCGGTCATTGGCTAATTTGTTATCTTCGTCCTGAAAAAGACTTTTAAGAATAGTGCTATAATTGTTCTCTCACGAAAGGTGAGCCCACAGCGCATTTGTCCTCTGCTTATCAAAGCATTCCAATGCGTTGTATTGCTGTTTCTTTATCTGATGGAGCGTTTGCGTGATTGTTTCTTCATAACCGTAAGGGTGGCATGTACTTAGTGAGATACATAGATTACTCTAGGCCAATGTACTCTGGGTTGGGTGTGGAACCAAGTACTTGAATAATGGGAAATACCTCCCAATAACTGGATATAAGCCAAGCAAAGATCGCTTGTTTTTGGCCGTTTCGATCCCATCTATTTAGAGATAGGATTTACTAAAAGAGTCTAAACATAAAGTAGACGGGACTGATATTCGCATGATTTTATACAACCTTCGATGCGCACATGATCATGAGTTTGAAGCGTGGTTCAAAGACAGTAATACATATGACAAACAAGTGGCGGCCACTGAAATTGCATGCCCAGTTTGTGGTAATACAGAGATCGAAAAGGCGCCAATGGCACCTCGTATTGGCAGCGGAGCGCAGAAAGAGCAGACTAACTCAACTACTTTCCACTCGAAGTTTGCCAAAGTGCGCGAAGTGATGAAAAAGGTAAGGGCAGAAATTGAAAATAATTGCGATTATGTTGGCTCTGACTTTGCTGAGGAAGCGCGTAAGATACATTATGATGAGGCTGACCCGCGTAATATCTACGGTGAAACGTCCCAAGATGAAGCTAGGGCGCTAAAAGAAGAAGGCGTAGATTTCACCCGAGTGCCTTGGTTGCCAAGAAATGACAGCTAGATAATACTTCGTTCTTCGAAAAAACTTGAAAATTCAGCAAAAGAATTAATCTACATTAATTCAAGCAGGATCTTTTTTTCTCCGTTTTATGACGGCTATATAGTTAACTGCTAAATCTCTCTCCGCTAAATTCCATGAGCTGGAGAAGGGATTATATCGAAGGCCACAAAGTTTTGCGAGGTCGAGTGCGTTCTTCCTACAAAGTCTAGCTAGCTCCGAAGGGCGAATGAACTTGCGCCAATCATGTGTGCCGCGCGGTAACCAGCGAAGAAGATATTCAGCGCCGATAATAGCCAGTGCGTATGATTGTGCCGTTCTATTCAGTGTTGCCAAAATCATCAATCCATTTGGCTTAATCAATGACGTGCAGTCTTTCATAAATTCATTAACGTCGGCTACATGCTCGATGACCTCCAGATTCACCACTGCGTCGAATTGGCTGCCACATTTGACGAGATCAGAAGCAGCAGCAGCTTTGTATTCAATTTCTAAGCCCATCTTATTTGCGTGCAGCTTAGCTACCTCAATATTGCGTTTGGAGGCATCTAAACCAGTCACGTTGGCTCCGAGCCGGGTAAGTGGTTCGGCAATAAGGCCGCCTCCGCATCCGATATCGAGAATTTTAAGACCCGAGAGTGGAGTAAGATCTAAGGGGTTGCGACTGAAATGTGCAGCTATGTGGTCTTTCAAAAAAGTTATGCGGACCGGATTTAACTTGTGTAATGGCTTAAACTTGCCGTCTTCGTCCCACCACTCTTCAGCCATCGCCGCAAATTTGTTAATTTCATCAGCATCTATTGTTCTATCAAATTGGGAAGGTATTCCTTTTTTCATTTTTGTGTAACCCCATGTTCCTGTGTACATGCTTGCGCGGCTCTCAACAAATGAGTATGGATACGCCGCATTGCAAGAGCAATGACTGTAATGTCACAGTGACAGTTATTTGCATATTGAGGGTTTTGTTAACATGTCTCTGGTTGTAATGAAATTTGGGGGCACGTCGGTCGCTGATCTAGAATGCATCCGAAATGTCGCTGATCGAATAGAGGAGGAGCGTGCTTCTGGAAACGACCTTGTAGTCACTGTGTCTGCCATGGCGGGTACAACCAACGAGCTGGTTAAATATGCAAGTGGGTTTGCAAGAATACCGGATGGCCCGGAATATGACATAGTCGTTTCTGCCGGAGAGCAAATCACCAGCGGTTTGTTGGCCCTGGCACTCCAACAAAAGGGCATTCCTGCGCGGTCTTGGCTTGCGTGGCAAATCCCTATACAAACTGATAAGGCGCACGGTAAGGCACGAATTAGTAACATAGATCCGTCCAAGCTAGAGGCCTGCATGGCAAACGGCCAGGTTCCGGTTGTGGCGGGGTTTCAGGGGCTAGCGCCGAGCGGTCGTGTAACTACCCTAGGGCGCGGGGGGTCTGACACTAGTGCTGTTGCACTAGCGGCGGCACTTGGAGCCGCTCGCTGCGATATTTTCACTGATGTGGAGGGTGTTTATACGAGTGACCCTCGTATTGTTTCTCAAGCCAGAAAGTTAGAGAAAATTACTTATGAGGAGATGCTAGAGATGGCATCTTTGGGTGCAAAGGTGCTGCAGACGAGATCGGTTGAACTTGCCATGAATCAGTCTGTCCGACTGCAGGTAAGGTCGAGTTTTAAAAATTTACCGGGGACGATGGTTGTGAATGAGGACGAAATTTTGGAGAAACAGGTTGTAAGTGGTATTGCATATAGTCGTGATGAGGCCAAAATATCCTTGGTCGATGTACGTGATCGCCCCGGCGTGGCAGCCGCTATTTTTGGACCCTTAGCCAAAGCAAATGTCAACGTTGATATGATTGTCCAAAGTACGTCAGCTAATGGGAAAAGCACTGGCATAACCTTCACAGTGGCTAAAAACGATTTTGAACGTGCGCTCGAAGTTATTAATAATTCAGGCGAACAATTGAAATTTGGTGACCTTTTGACTGATCAGACTCTTGTGAAAATTTCAGTCATCGGTGTCGGTATGCGAAGCCATGCTGGGGTGGCGAAGAAGATGTTTGAAACGCTTGCCGAAAAAGGCATCAACGTACATGTCATTTCGACATCAGAGATTAAAATTAGCGTCTTAATAGCGGAAGAATACACCGAATTGGCATTACGTGCGTTGCATACAGCATACGATTTAGAAGCCGAGTAAATAGACGGGTAAGTGTGCTAATTTAAAAGGCTATTGAGTTGATTCCTTGGGCTCAGGTTGGTTTGAGCGGGTAAAACCCTGATTTTTGTTTTGTATGATGACTACTAATACTAAACTAATCTTTTTTCCGTTTCAATTATGTCGCTAGCCTCAAAGAATGGCATCTATATCGAGCATATCGACTGGGTTTAGTTTTTTGGTGGTGGCAGGAATGAACCATGTCGATTTATTCGTAACATATTTTAAATAAAATTTAGTGGTAAATTTCAAGCAGGTTTTTGTGAGGCCAATCTATCGATTTACTTTTAAGGCTTAATGGCAGATAAGCTTATTAAGATAGTCTTTTCAAATTCAACCATTGTTGGCTCGATAATTCTACTCATACAAAAATGGAAACTTAATCCTCGGATCCAATGAGAATACCACACTTGTTTTGATAAAAATGAGGTATTGATTTTATGCCAACCCACTACTTTTCAAATAAAAATACTCAAGCGGTCGGGTTTCAGTAGCAACACGGACACTTTTAGCTATACAATATAACAAGAAGTGCGCTGACATTAATTACAGTGTTATTCATCTTGGTATAAATCAATATGAGGGTCTCTACTAAGTAGATGGCCATGAAGAATTGGAACGTGAAATAACAAGCAAGTTTTTAGACATTCCAGAAGACTCCGCTGTCGTGCAAGCGGAGCCGGTGGGGCAAATATTGAGACTGCTGAGGGAGGAAAGGGGTTTAGAGCTCAGAACCATTTCTGAAATATTATGCATTCGTTACCCTTACCTCGAGGCCATCGAGAATAGCTCATTCAATGATTTGCCGGGTCCGACATACGCGCTGGGTTTTGTAAAGGCTTATGCAGAACACCTTGGACTTGATAGTGACGAAATTGTAGAACTTTTCAAAATTGAGCAAAAAGGGGTCAATTCAAAAACAGAATTAGTGCTCCCTTCACCTTTGTCTGAAGGCAAAGTGCCCAGTCTTGCAATATTGGTAGTTGCAGTGCTTCTAGGGTTGGTCACATATTGTGGCTGGGCATATTTTTTGGGGAACGATGAACAGGTAGCAGAAATAATACCTCCGTTACCGAACCAACTAGCTGACAGTTCAAATGTGATTAAACCAAATGAGAAACAGGTAAATGAATTTACTGGTTCCGAGAATACAGAGATGGAGAAATCAGAAAATCAAGCACCCCGATCTACTGATAACAGTAACAGTCTTGGAAACGAAAAGAAAAAAGACAATGTGAGCAGCGTGTTAGGCACTGAAACCAATGAATTGCAGCCACAGAACAATACTGTTGTGCCTCCGGATGGTGACCGTGAAGAGGTGGCAGCAGTCATATCAAATGAGCCACAAACCGACACACAGGGTCCCCAGCTATCACTGGGGGAGGAGAAAACCGCTGTGTCACCTAATCAGGTAACAGAGCAAGAATTGTTGACTAAAGTTTCAGCAAAGCGTGAGGCGAAGACCTACGGAGATGGTTCCCAGGATAGTAGGGTCACAATCCGCGCCATCAGTACAACTTGGGTGGAAATTCGTGACCAACGCAAAGGTGAGGTTTTGTTTACGCGCTTACTCTATCCCGGCGACCGTTACCTCATAGCAAACCGTGAGGGGCTGATAATGCTTACTGGCAATGCGGGTGGCCTTGAGATCTCCGTTGATGGTGATATTGTGCCCTCTATTGGGCCAAGCGGAGCCGTACGGCGGAATATTCTTCTTGATCCGGATGCTCTTGTTGAGGGCCTTGCCGTCCGCGAAACTACTAGCGATGAAGCGCAGGGCGTGCGTGAAAATAAATATGAAGGCTCGCAGCGGCTAGATGCAAATGCGGATCAGGATTAACAAAATAGCTGCTTTAGGTGACTGCTTGATATTTTGTATAAAGGCGGGCACCTTAATTAATAGAGCTTTTTCTTTAACAAATAAGATCATTGACTAGGCGATGGCCCATCTTAAACCCGTTCGCGGAACTCATGATTTACTTCCTGAAGATATGCGCCAGCATCGCGCTGTTATTGACATGGCTCGAAAAATGGTTCGGCTTTATGGGTTTGAAGAAATAGCCACCCCGATATTTGAATTTACAGAAGTCTTTCAACGAACACTTGGTGATACCTCTGATGTTGTTACCAAGGAAATGTACAGTTTTGAGGACAGGAATGGTGAGTTTTTGACGCTACGTCCCGAAAACACGGCCGGGGTAGCAAGGTGTTTTATTTCCGAGGGCTTAGCCCAAAAGGTTCCATTGAAATATTTTTATGCTGGTCCAATGTTCAGGCGAGAGAGACCACAGAAGGGGAGATTGAGACAATTTCATCAGATAGGCATTGAACTTTTAGGTATCACCTCGCCCACAGCAGATGTAGATGTAATTGCCGCTGGCCATCGTACACTTCGTTCCCTTGGAATAATTGATAAGACGGTCTTAGAGCTAAATTCTCTAGGAGATGCTGAAAGTAGGAATGCATACCGAGATGCGTTGATAGATTATTTTACCCCACACAAAAATTCTCTGTCAGATCATGGGCGTGCACGTCTTGAGCGCAATCCTCTACGTATATTGGACTCCAAAGATGAAGCAGACCGCGAGCTCGCCGCTGAAGCGCCGATGTTATCGGACTACTTAAGTGAGGAAAGCCAAAACTTTTTTAGAAATGTTCAAGAAGGTCTAACGCGCATTGGTATTGACTTCAAAATTAATACACGTTTGGTCCGAGGCCTAGATTATTACGGGCAAACTACATTTGAATTCGTAACAGACTCACTCGGCGCACAGGGTACAGTCCTTGCCGGTGGACGTTATGACGGCTTAATTGAGCTTATGGGTGGCCCATCTACGCCAGGCGTTGGTTGGGCTGCTGGAGTAGAGCGGCTGGTAATGCTAATTGACAAGTGTATGGAGGATTGTCCTGTATTCGCAATAATCCCAATGGGTCAGAAGGCAGCCGAAAGAGCGCATTTGCTCGCGGAGGAGCTTCGTGAAGATGGGCTGGTAGTTGATCTGGCTTATGCGGGTAATGTCAGCCGCAGGATGAAAAGAGCAAACCGCGTAGGGGCATCTGCCGCATTGATATTAGGGGATGAGGAGTTGGCTCGAAACGTGGTGCAGATTCGTGATATGAAAACGGGAAATCAGTCAGAAACTAGCTTAGACGCGGTCATCGCCGGTCTCACTCAATTTCGATAAAAAGTTTTATTGCCCGTAACGTTATTGCAAAATCTATGGTGCGAGGTGACAGTAAATAGTCATAGGAAGCGATGTGATGGCCAACCAAATATCTTGAGGTGTGAAAGGGGGATACGGCGCCTAATTAGAACAGTTCTTGTGAACATAATATAGTTCATTGAGGTCAAATTAAGACGGTATACAGGTTTAGATTTGAGGTGTTGCAGAAGCCCGAGGTGAAAACATGCTTTTATTTAAGTCCCGGGTGATAAATTAAGTGAATTTTGCTGGTAACGAAACAACAGTTCCGAAAAACACTATTTATTTCAGTTTCCACCGTGAGAAAGAAGGAGATGAACGGCAATGGCGCTTGCTGGAAAACTCGACCAGGTTGTGGATCGACACAATAAGTTGGCTGAACAGATGTCAACAGGCACCGCTCTACCTGAGGAATACGCAAAACTCTCAAAAGAATATGCCGATCTCACACCGATTGTGGAAAGAGCAAAAGAATTTAATTCTTTAATGGATGAGCTTGAAGGCGCAAACGAATTGTTAGCTGATCCGGAAATTGACGACGAAATGCGCGGTATGGCCGAAGAAGAAGTTCGCGCAATACAAGAGAAATTACCAGAACTCACCCAAATAATCCAAAAACTTTTGTTGCCAAAAGATGTAGCGGATACAAAAAACGCGATATTGGAGGTCCGTGCTGGTACAGGTGGAGAAGAGGCTTCACTTTTCGCTGCTGTTTTATTTCGAATGTACGAACAATATGCTCGGCAGAATGGTTGGGGCTTTGAGGTAATGGCTGTTAATGAGACCGGACTTGGCGGTCTTAAGGAAGCGATGGCTACATTGACCGGGATGGGAGCTTTCGCACGCATGAAATTTGAATCGGGCGTGCATCGTGTTCAGCGAGTGCCAACTACGGAGAGTGGGGGACGTATTCACACTTCGGCCGCTACTGTTGCAGTTCTTCCTGAGGCTGAGGATCTGGACGTTGATATTGAGGAGAAAGACTTGCGTATAGATACCTACCGCGCGCAAGGCCCCGGCGGGCAAAGCGTTAACACCACTGATAGCGCAGTTCGAATAACTCATTTACCCACGGGCGTTGTTGTTCAATGTCAAGATGAGAAGTCGCAACATAAAAATAAAGCCAAAGCAATGCGAGTGCTCCGGTCTCGTATTTACGAGGCAGAACGGCAACGGCAGGCTGATGAAAGGGCTTCTGACCGCAAAACACAAATCGGATCTGGTGACCGATCAGAGCGCATAAGAACCTACAATTATCCGCAGGGCCGGGTAACGGACCACAGAATCGGGCTTACAGTTCACAAACTTGAGCGCATTGTTGAAGGGGAGGGTTTAGATGAACTTATCGACGCCTTAATTGCCGAGGAGCAGGCGGCGCGACTTGCTGAAACATCGTAATGAAGCCCAAACAAATAGGTGGTTGTCTTCACGAGGCGACACAGCGCCTGCTGGATGCAGGTATTATGGGTGCACGCACAGAGGCGCGCTTGTTGATGGGGTATTGGTTAAATAGGGACCCAGCTGAGTTGTTCGGACTCCAAGATGAGGAAGTCGGTGCACCGGAGTCTTACTTTGATTTAGTTGATCGTCGGGTTAGCCGAGAACCGTTATCGCATTTGGTTGGTCGCAGGGAATTCTGGAGTATAGATTTTGAGGTAAGTGATAACGTTCTTGATCCGAGACCCGATAGTGAAGTGCTTATAGAAACAGGGCTCTCACATTGGCCTAACCGGTCAGACTCGTTTTCAGTGCTTGATCTTGGCACCGGCAGTGGCTGTCTCCTTCTCTCTTTGTTAAGGAATAGGCCTTATGCGATTGGTGTTGGTGTTGATGTAAGTGGTGCAGCACTTGAGATCGCAAGGCGTAATGCCGCTCGTATTGTTCCTGATGGGCGGGCACAATTCCTAAGAGCTGATTGGGGCTCCGCAATTTCCCAACCTTTTGACCTCGTTGTTGTAAATCCCCCTTATATCCCGAGCGACCAAATACCTGAGTTGGACGCTGAAGTAGCAAATTTTGAGCCTCTGCTGGCACTTGATGGTGGGCCTGATGGGCTTAATGCGTATCGGAGCGTTGCTAAGGATTTAGCCCGGCTAACAACACCTACTGGTATTATTTTGGTAGAAATAGGATCGGATCAAAGTGAGCAGGTAACATCTATTCTTGAGAAATGTGGTCTTGTTGTTGAGTGCATTAAGAACGATTTGGCTGGAAGAAACCGGTGTTTATTGGCACATCATTCAACGTACATGGTTGTCAAGTAAAAAAAAAGGTTGGAACACGGCGCTGAACCGTCTAATTTCAAGTTGTCTTGTTGAAGTTATCGATGGTTTTAAACTGTTCGATGGGACGAACTTTCTACCGGTCTAACTAATGAGGTAGGTCACTTTGATTAGTGGATGCCTCGAACAATATTGTTGGAACTCAGAAGGTGCAGCAGGCAAGACACCAACGCAAACCACAGCGAAATGTAAAATGAGACAGGGTCAAGGCTCGAAACGCTCACGTAATCGCGGCGGTAACCGGCGTGGAGGCGGTCGCCAACAGTCACTAGACAGTAATGGGCCTAGTGTCCGTGTTCGCGGAAGTGCGCAGCAAATTCACGAGAAGTATTTAACTCTTGCCAGAGATGCGTCTTCTTCTGGCGATCGCGTGTCAGCGGAAAATTACTCGCAGCACGCTGAGCACTATCATCGGGTTCTCGCGGCCGAAGCTGAACAACGTGAGCAGCGAAATAATCAGCAGACAGGCCGACATCAAAGGCCTAACGGTCGCGATGATTATGTGTCCAAGTCAGATGATGCAGCTAATGTAGATAGTTCGACAGCGCTAGGCGATTCAAGTGAGCCAAAAGATGAACCTGGAGCAGAAGAAAAGTCTATAAAATCTCTTCAAAAAGCGAAAAAATCAAAAAAATTTAAAACTTCGTTAAAAGACTCTGAGGAGGACTTGGCTTCGCCGGAAAACCCGCGGAGTGCTGTTGCTGACTAAGCTCGATTGAGTGGTCTTGAATATATTGTGACAATGCTTGGCGCATTCCGGCGGAGGGAATCCTCTGATGTTGTGTCTTGTAGCGGCACGATTCCCTACCCATATATCTGTAGTCGTTGTCGTTGTGCAGGCTGTAAAACCCTTTCAACCATTACATTCCTGCGTTCATACAGATGGAAACAAAAGTGAGAGAGATGGAATTCGAGAATTACACTGATAGGCTTCGCGGGTTCATCCAAGTAGCTCGATCTGCTGCGGCAGAGGTTGGTCATCAACAAATGGTGCCGGAGCATTTATTGAAGGTATTCGTTAGTGATAGACAGGGTCTAGTTTTTGACTTGATTGAGGCTGCGGGAGGTGACGCAGAAAAGCTATCAAAAGAGGTCGAATCGGCGTTAGCGAAGCAACCTGTGGTTGAGGGTTGCGGTAGTAATGATATTTATCTCTCGAACGATATAGTGCATTTATTTCAGCAGGCTGAAAAAGTAGCTGCTGACGCAGGTGATCAGTTTGTCACCGTAGAACAGTTGCTAGTAGCAGTCTTTCTTACTGACGGTATTTCTGCTGCTAAGATACTTAAACGCGCCGGTGTCACTTTGCGTGGACTTCAAAACGCAATTAAGGCCTTGCGCAAAGGCCGGACCGCGGATAGCCGATCCTCTGGGGAGGGCTACGACGCCATCAAGAAATATACGCATGACCTCAACAAAGCAGCTGCAGACGGCAAGATTGACCCGGTTATAGGTCGTGATGAAGAAATTCGTCGAACCATGCAGGTGTTGTCGCGGAGGACCAAAAACAATCCGGTGTTGATTGGTGAGCCTGGGGTAGGAAAGACCGCGATTGTCGAAGGGCTCGCGCAGCGCATAGTTAAAGGTGATGTACCGGAGGGATTAGTGTCTAAACGTTTGTTAACATTAGACCTAGGTGCCTTGATTGCGGGTTCGAAGTTCCGCGGTGAATTTGAGGAGCGTCTAACATCGGTTTTGCACTATGTGGAACAAGCGTCCGGTGAAATTATTCTTTTTATTGATGAATTACACACGCTTGTTGGAGCGGGTGCTGTTGAAGGCTCGATGGATGCTTCAAACATGCTGAAGCCTGCTCTTGCACGAGGTGAATTACATTGTATTGGCGCTACCACACTTGATGAGTATCGTAGATACATAGAAAAGGATGCTGCGCTGGCGCGAAGATTTCAACCTATATTTGTCGCCGAGCCGACGGTTGAAGACACAATTTCTATCCTTCGGGGGCTGAAGGAAAAATATGAAGTGCATCACGGAGTTCGCATTACTGATGCAGCTATTATAGCGGCAGCCACTCTTTCGAATCGATATATCTCAGACCGTTTTCTTCCTGACAAGGCGGTTGACTTGGTTGATGAAGCAGCAAGCCGATTGCGAATGGAAGTTGACTCAAAGCCAGAAGAAATAGATGAGCTTGATCGGCGTATTATCCGGCTAAAAATTGAGCGCGAGGCATTGAAAAAAGAATCTGACCTCGAATCTAAAGATCGTTTAGACGCCCTAGCTACGGACTTGGATTCTTTAGAGGAAAAAGCAGAGGAGATGACTAGGCGCTGGAAAGATGCGAAGGAAAAATTACACGGGGAACAAAAGCTAAAAGAAGAGTTAGAAACTGCACGTAACGAGTTTGATCAAATTCTCGTTACGGCACGTGAGACTGCTGATGAGCGGCTATTTCAAAGAGCAGGTGAGTTGGAAAAACTTATTCAAATCTTGCAAAGGAAAATTGTGGACGATGAAACGGATAACACCAAATCTATTCTGGATGATGGAGTTTCTGATTTAACTGTAGCAGCGATCGTTTCCCGGTGGACTGGTGTGCCTGTTCATAAGATAATTGAGGGCGAGCGAGAAAAGTTGTTGGGTATGGAGGCGGTATTAGGGGAGCGAGTAAAAGGGCAACAGGAGGCTATAACTGCGGTTTCTAACGCAGTACGTAGGGCTAGGGCAGGTATGCAGGACCCTAATCGACCACTGGGTTCATTTTTATTTTTGGGGCCTACGGGCGTTGGCAAGACAGAGCTTGTAAAGGCGTTAGCTGAATTTATGTTCGACGATGATCAAGCTATGGTTCGCATTGACATGTCAGAATATATGGAAAAGCATTCTGCGGCCCGCTTGATAGGCGCCCCTCCTGGTTATGTGGGCTACGACCAAGGCGGTGTGCTGACAGAAGCTATTCGACGACGGCCTTATCAGGTGCTGCTTTTTGATGAGATTGAAAAGGCCCATTCGGATTTATTTAGCTTGTTTTTGCAGGTGCTTGATGATGGTCGGCTTACTGATGGCCAAGGCCGCACTGTCGATTTTAAGAATGTAGTTATTGTCATGACTTCAAATATGGGATCAGAAATTATAGCGCAACAGTCAGAGTATGGAGAACCCGATGAGCTGCGTGAGCAGGTTATGCAAGTGGTCCGAAATAAGCTCCAGCCTGAATTTATCAACCGCATTGATGAGATGTTGTTATTTCATCGTTTGAGTCGGAGCCACATGGAGGAAATTGTAGATATCCAACTCGTTGCCTTGGGTAAGTTACTTGCTATCCGCAAAATTAAACTTGAGGTGGATAGCTCGGCACGCGAATGGCTAGCACGGATGGGTTTCGATCCGGTTTACGGTGCTCGGCCGCTGCGTCGTGTGATCCAGAATGAGCTCCAAAATCCACTGGCTTCGGCTTTATTGGCGGGACAAATTAACGACGGTGAAACAGTCCGTATTTCAGCGGACGAAGGAGGTGTTACCATAAATGATGGTATCGCAAATGCGGCTTGAGAGCTCAACTCGCAGAATGCCTGCGGTTCCATGCACATTCAAGGTACGGTTGATGTTATGATACATATTTCAAGTGCATTTGATGGAGGCAATATAGAAGTTGTATCAGCAAATAACGCGGATGATATTCAGTTGCGGATACAAAAAGATAACGCATCAGAATTTTCCCAATGGTTTTACTTCAGGGTTAGCGGCGCTCGAGGAAAGGTCTGCAGGATGCGACTTATCAATGCCGGGGAAGCTTCTTATGCTGACGGGTTTTACGACTATAAAGCCTGTATGTCTGAAGACCTAAGGAATTGGCGCCGGGTGGAAACTTCGTACGATGGTAAAGAGCTAACGATTAGTTATAAACCTTCGTCCGACTCATTTTATATTGCATTTTTTGCGCCTTATTCACTAGATCAGCAGCGACGTTTCATCGCTCGATGTCAACGAAATCCTCTAGCTAGCTTGGAGGTAATAGGGCATTCGGTGGAGGGTCGAGACCTCGATCTTCTGGTCATAGGATCATCAGGAGCGTCTAAAAAAGTTTGCTGGGCCATAGCTCGGCAGCACCCGGGTGAAACCATGGGCTGCTTCTGGATGGAAGGTTTTCTGAGTCGATTACTCGACCCGGTTGATACAGTCGCTTTGAAAGTTCGTGAGTCTGCTGTTTTTTATATCGTACCCAACATGAACCCAGATGGCTCAGCGCGCGGAAATTTACGCACAAATGCGGCCGGAGCTAATCTCAACCGTGAGTGGGCGAATCCATCTAAGTTAAGAAGCCCGGAAGTATTAGCAGTACGCAACCGAATGTTAGAGACCGGGGTAGACTTTTGCCTGGATGTGCATGGCGATGAGACAATCCCATATAATTTCATTGCTGGTGCTGACCATGTTCCATCTGCCGATGCGCGAATGAAGATGCTTTTAAAAGATTTTAATAAAGCATTATTGAGCTCCAGTCCGGACTTTCAGACTGACCATGGTTATCCAACATCATTTCAGGCAAATCTTTCTATTTGTGCTTCTAACGTAGCGGAAAGTTTTAAATGTTTGTCCATGACTTTGGAGATGCCTTTCGCTGACCATAATAATCGGAAAGATAATATTTACGGCTGGTCTCCTAATCGGTGTCGAGCTTTGGGTGGCGACTGCCTCGAGGCTATAAGCTGTGTGATACCCTCTCTTCGCTAACCCTCATTCTGAATGAAATAGCTGTCTCGGCTTTGGCGTTGAGTAGCTATTACCTTATCTATGCGCCGGCGTTCGAAATTAAAACGCTTGAGCTCTTGGCCCTTTAAGGTGATGCCGGTAGGGATGCTTACTCCACGTGGATTAACGTGGCGTTTATTATGTATTACCTCGTAATGCAGGTGTGGCCCCGTGGAACGGCCAGTGCTACCAATATATCCAATCACACGGCGCTGACGCACACGAATTCCGGAGCGTATACCTTTAGCGAATGCTTTTAGGTGTGCATATGCGGTTTGATAGCTATTGCGGTGACGAATTCGAATATAGTTACCAAAAGAACCAAAGCGTTTGGCAACTTCGACAACCCCGTCGCCGGCGGCATATACAGGCGTGCCTGCTGGAGCAGCAAAATCAATACCCTTGTGGATCTTAGTGTATCCCAGAATTGGGTGTCGCCTTCGGCCGAAGCCTGATGATATTCGTGCTCCATCAGTTGGTGTTGATAACAAGAGCTTTTTAACGCTTCGACCATTTGCGTCAAAATAGTCAACTTTTCTCGCTTTTGTTTTAAACCTATAGAGCTCAATATTGCGACGCTTGAGTTTAAGTTGAGTATAAATTACAGGTCCTACGTCAGCAATGGAGCCAGTTTCGTCGGTAAGACGTTCGTATAACAAGGCGAATCGGTCATCAACTCGAATATCTCGTTGGAAATCTACGTCGAAGCTCAGGATGTTGATCAGGTTAAGTAGTGCTGCTGGGGGTATC